>NZ_JBHWLC010000007.1:0-22707 GCF_042730635.1 Streptomyces sp. NPDC059917 | reverse complement strand
GCGGTCGGTGGTGGTGGCCGGGTGTACGGGGAGGACTTCACGCTGTCGACCAACAGCGTGAGCGCCTGGGCCGAGATTCCCGGTGGTGCGACCGGGACCCAGGACGTCACCGCCGCCACCTCCAGCTGACGGCCGGGCGGTGAGCCCCTTCCCGTGCACCCCAGATGAGCGGCCCTGAAGGGACGTTCCGACGCCGTTGGCCATGGGGGTGCTGCTCTGCCCCGTCGAGTTTCGTCTCGGCGGGGCAGAGTGCTGGGCAGCGTCTCGAAAGGCGACACCGCGGGGCTTCGCAAGTGGGGATGGGCCGACCGAGTGGTGTTTGTCGGAAGATCGGCGCGGGTGTGGGACTCGCTGCGCTTGCGGTCACATCATGACGAATGTATTCAGATCCGCCCGTCGGAACATCCTGGAATGAGGGGTTCGTCATGGCCAACAGCAGCACCTTCAAGTCGATCTGGACCAGTGTCCTCGCCGCACTCGTGGCGCTCTTCGCAGCCCTGGGTCTCGGTGGCAGCGTCGCCGCTCCCGTCGCGGCTTCCGTCTCTGCTCCCGCCGTCCCGGCCGGATCCGTGGCGCGGACGACGGCGGTGCCGTCCCGGCGGAGCTGGAGGGCGATGATGCGCGGCGGATCGCTGCCGCCGACCATCGCCCAGCGGATCCGCGCCGAAGCCCACGGTTCCACTCCCTCCGTACGCAGCCGCTCCACCACCGCCGCCGCCCACGCCCAGTCGGACCGGTCCCGGGACGTGCTGGAACTCGTCGCCTGACGCGGGTCGGTAGTGCGGAAGCGGTTCGTGAGCGGTTCGCAAGCAGCTCGGAAGTGGTTCACAGCAGTGCGGAAGCAGTGCGGAAGCAGTGCGGAACGTGGCAGTGAAGAAGTACGGCAGCGGAGAAGTGCGGCAGTCCGGTGGTACGGCAGTTCAGTGGTACGGCAGTTCAGTGGTGCAGGAGTGGGCTTGGTCGTCAGGCCGGGCCAGGTCGGACCGGTAGTAGGTAGCGGATAGCAGGTCGTAGGCAGTACGCAGGGCTTGTGGGACAGCCAGCCCGATCAGGTGGTGCGCCGGTCGTTCGCGCACGGTCGGGCAGTGACTTCAGGTGGACATCAGGTCGGCGAGAGCGCCCGTGGGGGCGTACCGCTCGGCCACCCCGGCGAGCGCCGGGGGCGTGCAGGGGGCGCGCGAGTGCGTGTGCAGGGCCGCAGACCCGGGAGACGGTGGGGTTCCCGGACGGAGCGGTCCTCTTTGGCATGCCTGGGGTCAGTGGGATTGACGGAACGCTTCGCCTCTTGTGCGCCGGGGGTTTCGCCCGTCGCGCGTGCGCTGATCAGGGCCGCTGGGGGCGTGAATGGGGTTTATCCGATGTTGCTCATGCTTGCGGGGGAATCATGGGCTCCGGGGTGGTTCGCCGGGGATTCGGTGGGCAACTCTGGTCCAGCGACGTCGTCACCACAGAGCGTTCGAGGCGGTCGGCCAACTGCCTTGAAAACACCCCCATTTCAGGTTCTTCGGAGGATAAAGACATGGCAAGCATCCGTACCGCCCGCGTCATCGCCACCGTCGCTGCGCTCCCCTTCGCCCTCGCCCTCTTCGGCGGGGTGGCGCACGCCGACAACGGCGGCTTCGCGAACGACGGGTCGAATGCGAGCGTCGCCAGCATCATCGGCAGCGGCGTGGGCGGGAACAACCACGGCAACTCCGCCACCACGCAGCAGGTGGCCACCGGCGCCGGCGCGTCCAACCAGAACAACTCCGCGCAGGTCAACGGCTCCGCCTTCACCGCGATCCATCAGTCGAACAGCAACGTCGCGGTGAACTTCTACCCCTGGTGGTAGCCGCCCCGTGAGCGCTGAGGGCGCCCGTGCGACCGGACCGGCTGGGGTCCGGTAGGCGCGGGCGCCCTCGCGCGTTCCCGACCTTGACATCGACGGTGAATCTGACGGACAGTCAGGTTCACTTGATGATGTGTGATGCCGGGAGGCCTGCGCCGTGCACCTCGCCCCGACCGAAGACCAGTTGCGGCTGCGTGCCGAACTGCGCGAGTACTTCAAGAACCTGATGCCGGACGGTGCGCCGCAGGACCCCGCGGCGCAGCGCGCGCTGCTGCGGCGCATCGGCGCCGACGGACTGCTCGGCCTCGGTTGGCCGCCCGAGTACGGCGGTCAAGGGCGCGGACCCGACGAGCAGTTCGTCTTCTTCGACGAGGCGTACCGGGCCGGAGCACCCGTCTCCATGGTCACGCTCAACACCGTCGGCCCGACGCTGATGCGGTACGGGACCCAGGAGCAGAAGGAGTTCTTCCTCCCCCGGATCCTCAAGGGGGAGATCGTCTTCGCGATCGGCTACTCCGAGCCGGAGGCCGGCACCGACCTCGCCTCCCTGCGCACCCGGGCCGTGCGGGACGGCTCCGGGCCGGAGCGGGGCGAGTGGGTGATCGACGGGCAGAAGATCTTCACCTCGAACGCCCAGAACGCCGACTGGATCTGGCTCGCCTGCCGCACCGACCCGGAGGCCCCCAAGCACAAGGGCATCTCCATCATCCTCGTGCCCACGGACGCCCCGGGCTTCTCGTGGACGCCCATCGACACCGTCGGCGGTCTGACCACCACCTCGACCTACTACGACGGCATCCGCGTGCCGGCCGGGAACCTCGTCGGCCCCGAGCACGGGGGGTGGGGCCTCATCACCAACCAGCTGAACCACGAGCGGGTCGCCCTCGCCGCGATCGGGATGCAGGCCGAGGACTTCTACGACGCCGCCCTGACCCGTGCCCGTACCGCGGACCCCGTGACCGGCGAGCGCCCGGCCGACCGGCCCTGGGTGCAGTCCCGGCTCGCGGAGGCGCACGCGCGGCTGGCCGCCGTACGCCTGCTGAACTGGCGCCTCGTACAGGACGTGGGCGCCGGCAGCCTGGCCCCCGGTGACGCGAGCGGAGTGAAGTTCCTGGGCACCGAATCGACCGTCGAGGTGTACCGGATGTGCCAGGAAGTGGTGGGCGAGGAGGCCCTCGTACGCGGTCCGGCGGCCTTCGCGGGCGGCGAGCTGGAGCGGATGAACCGCGCCGCGCAGATCAACACCTTCGGCGGCGGGGTCAGCGAGGTCCAGCGCGAGATCGTCGCCATGATGCGGCTCGGCATGAAGGGGAGGAAGCGGTGACCGCGACCACACGGAACCAGGGCCAGGGCGAGGACCGGGACCACGGCCAGGGCAGAGGACAGGAGCGGACGGAGAGCGGAAGCGGTCCGGCGGACGCGCTGTACCCGCTGCTCAAGGCCTTCGAAGGGCGGGCCGCCGCCACCTCGGGCCGGGGCAAGGACGCGGTCAACGAGCCGATGATCCGGCACTGGTGCGAGGCGATGGGCGACACCAACCCGGCCTACACCGGTCCCGACGCGATAGCCCCGCCCACCATGCTCCAGGCCTGGACCATGGGCGGGCTCTCCGGCCACACCGACCGTTCCTCCGCCTACGACGAGCTGTTCGTCCTCCTCGACGGCGCCGGATACACCTCCGTGGTCGCCACCGACTGCGAGCAGGAGTACCTGCGGCCCCTGCGCCCCGGCGACGCGGTCACCTTCGACGCCGTGATCGAATCCGTCTCCCCCCGCAAGACCACCAAGCTGGGCACCGGGCACTTCGTGACGACCCGGATGGACGTCCGCGCCGACGGCGAACCCGCCGGCACCCACCGCTTCCGCATCCTGAAGTACGCCCCCGCCCCCCGCCCCGAAGACCCGGCCCCGGCCCCGGCCCCGGAACAAGCCCAAGCGCAGGCCCAAGCCCAAGCGCAGGCCCAGGCCCAAGCCAAAGCCAAGGCCCTGCGCCCCCGCCCCGTCGTCAACCGCGACAACCGGGGATTCTGGGACGGGGTCCAGGAACACCGGCTGCTCATACAGCGCTGCGCTTCCTGCTCGGCCCTGCGCTTCCCCTGGCTCCCGGGCTGCAACGACTGTGCCGGTCTGGACTGGGACACCGTCGAGGCGTCCGGCGCCGGGACGGTCTTCAGCTACGTCGTCATGCACCACCCGCCCTTCCCCGCCTTCGACCCCCCGTACGCGGTGGCGGTCGTCGAACTCGCCGAAGGCGTCCGGATGGTCAGCAACATCACCGGCGTCCCCTACGACAAGGTGCGCATCGGCATGCCCGTCCAGCTGGAGTTCCTGCGCGTCGACGAGGAACTGGAACTGCCCGTCTTCCGGGGGAGTGAGGGCTGATGGACTTCCGGCCCACCGAGGAACAGGCCGCCGCCGTCGGCCTCGCCGCGCAGATCTTCCGGGACCTGGCGACCCACGAGCGCCTCGCGGCCGCGGGCACCGGGACCGACGCCGAACTGTGGAAGGCCCTGGCGGGGTCCGGGCTGATCGCGGCGGTCGAGGACGTCGGACTGCTCGGCCTGGTGCTGCTGCTGGAGGAGCAGGGCCGCACCACCGCCCAGGTCCCCTTCGCCGCCACCTGCGCGTACGGGCTGCTCGCCGTCGCCCGCCACGGCAGCGCCGAGCAGCGCGCCCGGCTGCTGCCCGCGCTCGCCGCCGGCGAGGCGGTGGCCACCGGCGCCTTCCCGGAGCGCGGCCGCTTCACCGCGAACGCGCACGGCCGCCTGACCGGTTCGGCCCAGGCCGTGCCGTGGCTGCGCGATGCCACGCACGTACTGGTCCCGAGCGCCGACCGGCAGCTGTGGCTCGTACGGACGGACGCGTCCGGCGTCGAGATCGCCCCGCAGGAGACCACCGCCCCGTGGTCGGCCGGTCGGCTGGTCCTCGACGGCGCGCAGGCCGAACGACTCGGCGACGACGGTGCGGGTGACGCGGGCGGGGACGGCGACGCGGACGGGCACGGCGACGCGTACGCGGCGGTGCTCGCGAGCGCGCGCACCGCCTTCGCCGGACTCCAGGCGGGCGTCTGCGCGGGCTCGCTGGCCCGGGCCGTCGCCTACACCGGCGAACGCGAGCAGTTCGGCCGCCCGCTCTCCACCAACCAGGGGGTCATGCTGCGCGCCGCGGACGCGTACATGGACACCGAGGCCATCCGGGTGACGGCGTACGAGGCGGCGTGGCGCATCGACCAGGGGCTCCCCGCGCACGAGCACGCGCTGACCGCCGCCTGGTGGGCCTCGGAGGCGGGCAAGCGGGTCGTGCACGCGGGCCAGCACCTGCACGGCGGGATGGGCGCCGACCTGGACCACCCCGTGCACCGGCACTTCCTCTGGGGGCGTCAGCTGGACGCGTACCTCGGCTGTGGCAGCGAACTACTGGCGGAACTGGGCGCCGTACTGGCGCGGGAGGTCTGAGGGATGAGAGCCGACGCGATGAGGGTGGGCGACAGCATGCCGCCGCTGGAGATACCGGTCACGCGCACGCTGATCGTCGCGGGCGCGATCGCCTCCCGCGACTACCAGGACGTGCACCACGACGCCGCGCTGGCGCGGGAGAAGGGCTCCCCGGACATCTTCATGAACATCCTGACGACCAACGGCCTGGTCGGCCGGTACGTCACCGACCACCTCGGGCCGGGCGCCGTGCTGCGCAAGGTGGCGATCCGCCTCGGCGCGCCGAACTATCCGGGCGACACGATGACCCTCACCGGCACGGTCACCGCCGTCGCCGAGGGCACCGTCGAGATCAAGGTGGTCGGCGTCAACGGCATCGGCCACCACGTCACCGGCACGGTCACCGCGACCCTGGCGGAGGGCGCGGCATGAGCGTCCACGCCCGGGACTCCCTCGGAGGCCGCGCCGCCATCGCCGGGATCGGCGCGACCGAGTTCTCCAAGGACTCGGGACGCAGCGAACTGCGTCTGGCCGTCGAGGCCGTGCACGCCGCGCTCGACGACGCCGGGCTCACCCCCGCCGACGTGGACGGCATGGTCACCTTCACGATGGACACCAGTCCCGAGATCACCGTCGCCCAGGCCGCCGGGATCGGGGAACTGTCCTTCTTCTCCCGCATCCACTACGGCGGCGGGGCGGCCTGCGCCACCGTGCAACAGGCCGCGCTGGCCGTGGCGACCGGAGTCGCCGAGGTCGTCGTCTGCTACCGCGCCTTCAACGAGCGCAGCGGCCGCCGCTTCGGGTCCGGGGTGCAGCAGCGCGAGCCGTCCGCGGAGGGCGCGGCGCTCGGCTGGTCCCTGCCCTTCGGCCTGCTCACCCCGGCCTCCTGGGTGGCGATGGCCGCGCAGCGCTACCTGCACGCCTACGGGCTGACCCCCGAGGCCTTCGGGCACGTGGCCGTCACCGGTCGCCGGCACGCCGCCACCAACCCGGCGGCCTGGTTCCACGGCAAGCCGATCACCCTCGCCGATCACGCCGCCTCGCGCTGGATCGTCGAGCCCTTGCGGCTGCTGGACTGCTGCCAGGAGACGGACGGCGGTCAGGCGATCGTGGTCACGAGCGTGGAGCGGGCCCGCGAGCTGCGCCGGGCGCCCGTCGTCATCACCGCGGCGGCGCAGGGCGCGGGCCGCCGCCAGGAGGCGATGACGAGCTTCTACCGGGACGACCTCGCCGGTCTGCCGGAGATGGACGTGGTGGCCCGGCAGCTGTGGCGGACCAGCGGGCTGCGCCCCTCCGACATCGACGTCGCCATCCTCTACGACCACTTCACGCCCTTCGTGCTGATGCAGTTGGAGGAGTTCGGCTTCTGCAAGCCGGGGGAGGCCGCCGACTACGTCGCCGCCGACGCGCTCCCCCTCAACACCCACGGCGGCCAGCTCGGCGAGGCGTACCTGCACGGCATGAACGGCATCGCCGAGGCGGTGCGCCAACTGCGCGGCAGCTCGGTCAACCAGGTCGCGGGCGCGGCCCACGCCCTGGTCACGGCGGGAACCGGGGTGCCGACCTCCGGCCTGGTCCTGGGCGTCGACGCCTAGCTCGGTTCCACGGCCCGGGCCGGGTGCGCCGCGGAGCCCCGGGCGCGCGGTCCCCCACCTCCTCCACCTACAGGAGGTGGGGGAAACCCCCGGCCTACAACCTGAGAGGGACGCGGTTTCGGCACCTGCGGCCGATCCCCGGAGCTGCCGCCGCTCCTAGCGTGGGGGGTATGACCACGCCAGTGTGCACGTACGCATCGAACCAGTCGTCGCACCCGTCGTCGTACCGGTCGTACCCGTCGTACCCGTCGTACCCGTCGTTCTCGTCGTACGTACGGACCCGGGGGACGTCCCTGATGCGTACGGCGCGCTCGCTGACCGCCAACCCGTGCGATGCCGAGGACCTGCTGCAGACGGCCCTCGCCAAGACCTACGTCGCCTGGGACCGGATCGAGGACCACCGGGCCCTCGACGGCTACGTGCGCCGGACCCTGGTCAACACCCGCACCTCCCAGTGGCGCAAGCGCAAGGTCGACGAGTTCTCCTGCGACGAGCTGCCGGAGACGGACGTGGCGCCGACCGCCGATCCCGCCGAGGCGCAGGCACTGCGCGACGCGATGTGGCGCGCGGTGACCCGGCTGCCCGACCGGCAGCGGGCCATGGTGGTGCTGCGCTACTACGAGGACCTGAGCGAGGCCCAGACCGCCGAGCTGCTCGGGGTCTCGGTCGGCACGGTCAAGAGCGCCGTCTCCCGGGCCCTGGTCAAGCTGCGCGAGGATCCGGAGCTGACCCCGGTCCGCTGATGTTTCACGTGAAACAGCGACTCTCCCTCTCCGGGTAGTGACATGCCGAGCGGTACGTGAGCAGAATCGGCAGCATCCGTAGCCGCCGCAGCGCTGCAGCGCCCACCGGGAGGACGCTTTGCTGAGCACCATGCAGGACGTACCACTGCTCGTCAGCCGCATACTTCGACACGGCATGACGATCCACGGAAAGTCCCAGGTCACGACCTGGACCGGGGAGGCCGAGCCGCACCGGCGCAGCTTCGCGGAGATCGGTGTCCGCGCCACCCGCCTGGCCAACGCCCTGCGGGACGAGCTGGGTGTCCAGCAGGACGACCGCGTGGCCACGCTCATGTGGAACAACGCCGAGCACGTGGAGGCGTACTTCGCGATCCCCTCCATGGGGGCGATCCTGCACACGCTGAACCTGCGGCTGCCCCCCGAGCAGCTGGTCTTCATCGTGAACCACGCCGTCGACCGGGTCGTGCTCGTCAACGGCACCCTGCTGCCGCTGCTGGCTCCGCTGCTGCCGCACCTGCCCACCATCGACCACGTCGTGGTGTCGGGCATCGGTGACCGCTCGCTGCTCGACGGCCTGGACGTCCAGGTGCACGAGTACGAGGAGCTGCTGGCCGGCCGCCCGGACACCTACGACTGGCCGGAGCTGGACGAACGCCACGCCGCCGCCATGTGTTACACCTCCGGCACCACCGGGGACCCCAAGGGCGTCATCTACTCCCACCGCTCGATCTACCTGCACTCCATGCAGGTCAACATGACCGAGTCGATGGGGCTGACCGACCGCGACACCAGCCTCATCGTGGTCCCGCAGTTCCACGTCAACGCCTGGGGCCTGCCGCACGCCACCTTCATGACCGGCATCAACATGCTGATGCCGGACCGCTTCCTGCAGGCCGCTCCGCTCGCCGAGATGATCGAGCACGAGCGCCCCACGCACGCGGCGGCCGTCCCCACCATCTGGCAGGGGCTGCTCGCCGAGGTCACCGCGACTCCGCGCGACCTGACCTCCATGAAGCACGTGACCATCGGCGGCTCGGCCTGCCCGCCCTCCCTGATGGAGGCCTACGACAAGCTCGGCGTCCGCGTCTGCCACGCCTGGGGCATGACCGAGACCTCCCCGCTGGGCACCATGGCCCACCCCCCGGCCGGTCTGAGCGCCGAGGAGGAGTGGCCCTACCGCCTCACCCAGGGCCGTTTCCCGGCGGGCGTGGAACCGCGGCTGGTCGGCCCGGGCGGCGACGTGCTCCCCTGGGACGGCGAGTCCGCGGGCGAGCTGGAGGTGCGCGGCAACTGGATCGCGGGCGCCTACTTCGGTGGTGCGACGGGTGAACCGCTGCGTCCCGAGGACAAGTTCAGCGCCGACGGCTGGCTCAAGACGGGTGACGTCGGTGTGATCAGCCCCGATGGCTTCCTGACGCTGACGGACCGGGCCAAGGACGTCATCAAGTCCGGCGGGGAGTGGATCTCCAGCGTCGAATTGGAGAACGCCCTCATGGCCCACCCCGAGGTCGCCGAGGCGGCCGTGGTGGCCGTCCCGGACCAGAAGTGGGGCGAGCGTCCGCTGGCCACGGTGGTCCTCAAGGAGGGCGCGACGGTGGACTACGCCGGACTGCGGGCCTTCCTCGCCCAGTCCATCGCCAAGTGGCAGCTCCCGGAGCGCTGGTCGATCATCGAGTCCGTACCGAAGACGAGCGTCGGCAAGTTCGACAAGAAGGTGATCCGCAAGCAGTACGCGGAAGGCGCCCTGGACGTCACCACGCTCGACTAGCCCGCCCCGCGGCAGGCGACGGGGGGCCCGGAAGGTGCCGGGCCCGCCGGGTCAGCCGCGGGTGAGCCACGGCCGCAGCAGCTTGCTGACGGCGGGCATGGCGACGTAGGTCATCAGGGTGCTGAAGACGACGGCGAAGGCGGCCGTCCGCAGCACGAAGTGCACGTTCACGAGGTAGGGCCCGAGCAGCGCGTTGCCGAGCAGCGAGATCGGGAAGATGGCCAGGCCGGAGCTGACCGCCATCTTCCAGCGCGGCGGCGCTGGCCGGGTCGTACCGGGCTTGGCGAACCACGTCTCCATGCCGTGCAGTTCGCGCCGGGCTATCTCGGTGTGCTGATGGCCGTGGCAGTTGGCGAACCACTCGGCGCGCTCGGCGGAGTCCTGCCACCGCTGGAAGGCCGCCTGATGGCGGAAGCGGTGGACGAGGAACCACGGCCCGCCCTCGGTCGCCGGGCGGAACAAGCCGTACCCGAGGTGGTCCGGGAAGGTCGCCGCGGTCTCCAGGATCCCGCGCGCCCAGACCTCGAAGGCCTCCTCGTGGCCCGGCTCCACCTGCCGGGCGATGAGGAGGCTCACCTCCCCGTTGTCTGCGGGGACGGTGTGCTCGGTCGTGTCGATGATGGCCATCGGACCAGGGTGGCTAATTGGTCCCGATCTTGGCGAGCAGGTCCACGATGCGGCCCTGCACCTCCGCCGTGGTGGACCGTTCGGCGAGGAACAGCACGCTCTCGCCCGAGCCCAGCCGCGGCAGCTCGGACGGGTCGATCCCGGCGGTCGTGTAGACGACGAGCGGGGTCCGGTTCAGCTGCCCGTTGGCGCGCAGCCAGTCCACGATCCCGGCCCGCCGTCGACGGACCTGCATCAGGTCCATGACCACGAGGTTCGGCCGCATCCGGCTGGCCAGGTCCACCGCGTCGGTGTCGGCGCCCGCCCGCGCCACCTGCATCCCGCGCCGCTCCAGGGCGGCGGTGAGCGCGGTGGCGATCTCGTCGTGCTGCTCGATCAGCAGCACGCGGGAGGGGTGCTGCTCGCTGTCGCGCGGAGCGAGCGCCTTGAGGAGCACGGCGGGATCCGCGCCGTACGCCGCTTCGCGCGTCGCGTGCCCCAGCCCGGCCGTCACCAGGACGGGCACCTCGGCGGCCACGGCGGCCTGGCGCAGCGACTGGAGGGCCGTCCGGGTGATGGGTCCGGTCAGCGGGTCCACGAACAGCGCGGCGGGGAACGCGGCGATCTGCGCGTCCACTTCCTCGCGCGAGTGCACGATCACCGGACGGTAGCCGCGCTCGCTCAACGCCTGCTCGGTCTGTACGTCCGGGGCGGGCCAGACCAGCAGTCGCCGCGGGTTGTCCAGCGGCTCGGGCGGCAGCTCGTCGTCCATCGGGCGCGGTGCGGGCCGGTTGACCACCTCGACGGCGCCACCGGGCCCGTCGAGCGGCTCGGGGCCCTCGGCCGCACCGGCTTCCGGTGCTCCTATGGCGAAGGCCCGGCCCTCGGGCGCGGGTTCGGACAGCCGTCGCCTGCGGCCGGAGCCGGAGTCCACGGCGATGCCCTGGCCCAGGGTGCTGCCCAGGGGACGCACGCTGATCGGCTGGCCGGCCGGAGCCTGGGCCGCGGTGTCCGCGGACTGCCGGGCACCGGGCAGCGCCACCGCGGCGGCCGATTCCTCGTCCTCGGGAGCGGTCCGCGCGGCCGGGACCGGCCAGGCGGGGGTGGCGGGCAGGGCCCGGCGCCGCCCGGTGGGCGACTCGGGGGAAGCGTCGGGCTCCGCCTTGGCCACCGGCGCGGCCTTGGCCGGTGCCGGGGGCGCGAGGGGTGCCTGCGGTGCGGATGCCTGCGGTGCGGGGGCCTGCGGTGCGAGGGGCTGCGGGCTGCCGAGCGCCCGCCGGACACCGGCGTTGCTGGTCCCGGTGCCGGGCGCGGGAGCCGCGGGCGCCAGGCCCGTGGCGGGCACGGGCTGTTGGGGGCGGTCCGCTCCGTCGCCGCCCTGCGCGGGGCCCAGCGCGCGGCGGCGGCCCGCGGGGGCCTCGCCGGGGGGTCCCTGTACGGGAGCGGGCGGGAGGGCGGGCATGCCCTGCGGGGGCACCGGGCGCCGGGCCGGGCCGTCGGCGCCGGCCTCGGGGGCGTTGCCGCCGGTGGCGCCCTCCTGGTCACCGCTGTCGCCGTCACCGGCACGGCCGCGCCTGCGACCCGTACCGAGACCGGCCGGGTTCACCGGGGACTGGGCCAGACCGCCGCCCGCGGGGGCGTCGGCGGCCTCCGCGGCATCGCCCGCGCGGCGCCGCCCGGACGGCAGCGCGAGCGCGCCGCCGGGACCGGCCCCTCCCGCGGCGGGCTGACCGGAACGGACCTCGTCGTCGAGGAAGGCGTCCACGCCGCGCCGGGCCCGACGGCCACCGGGACCGTCCTTGACCTCGCCCGCGCCGTCCTTGCCCGCGTCGTCCTTGCCCCGGCCGACCGCCACGGGCTCGGGCGGCGGGTCCGGCAGGGTCACCGTGCCCGCACCCGCGCCCAGGGGAAGTTCCAGGACGAAGGCGCCGCCGGGCGCGCCGGGCACCTTCACGGTCTGGAGGACTCCGCCGTGCGCGGCCACGATGCCCCGCACGATCGGCTCGTGCACCGCGTTGCCCCCGCTGTACGGGCCGCGCACCTCGATCCGTACGACCTCGCCGCGCTGTGCGGCGGCGACCACGATCGTGGAGTCCGTGTAGCCACTGCCCTGCGGGGTCTTGCCGGTGGCGTCCACCCCGGCGACGTCCGCGATCAGGTGGGCCAGCGCCGTGGAGATGCGGTCCGCGTCCACCTCGGCCTCGATGGTCGGGGCGTGGACGGCGAACTGCACCCGCCCCGGCCCGATCAGTTCGACCGCGCCGTCGACGCCGGCCGTGACGACCCCGTCGATCAGCACCTTCTTCTTCGCGAGCTTCTCGGTGCCCGCGTCCAGCCGCTGGAAGCCCAGCACGTTGTCGACCAGCGTGGTCATCCGGGCGTAGCCCGCCGACAGGTGGTGCAGCAGCTGGTTCGCCTCGGGCCACAACTGCCCGGCGTCGTCCGCGGCCAGGGTGGCCAGTTCGCCCCGCAGCTCCTCCAGCGGACCCCGCAGGGAGTCACCGAGGACCGCCAGCAGCTGCGCGTGGCGCGCCGCCAGGGCGTCGTAGGGGCGCCGGTCGGTGAAGGTCATCACGGCCCCCACCAGAAGCTCTCCGTCGCGCACCGGTGAGGTCGTCAGGTCGACGGCGACGGGCTTGCCGCTCTTGTTCCACAGCACCTGCCCGCGCACCCGGTGCTTGCGTCCGCTGCGCAGGGTGTCGGCGAGCGGGGACTCGTCGAAGGGGAACGGGGAACCGTCGGCGCGCGAGTGCTGGATCAGGCCGTGCAGTTCGCGGTTGCCCAGGTCGGTCGCGCGGTATCCGAGGATCTGCGCGGCGGCCGGATTGACCAGCACCACGCGTCCGTCGGTGTCCGTGCCGACGACGCCCTCGGCGGCGGCGCGCAGGATCATCTCGGTCTGGCGCTGCGAGCGGGCCAGCTCGTTCTCGGTGTCGAGGGTCCCGGTGAGGTCGCGCACGACGAGCATCAGCAGTTCGTCGCCCGTGTAACCGGGGCTCGGATCGCGGTAGGCGTCGCGGCCGTCGAGATTGGCGCTGGTGACCTCGACCGGGAACTCGCTGCCGTCGGTGCGGCGCGCGACCATGCGCGTCGGCGTGGCGCGCTGTTCCTTGTCCTCGTCGGGACGGCGCATGGAGCCCGGGATCAGCTTCGAGTCGAATCCGGGCAGGAGGTCGAGCACTCCGCGCCCCACGAGTCCCGTTCCGGGACTCTCCAGCATCTCGAGCGCGATCGAATTGGCGTTGACGACTGTGCCGTTGGCGTTCACGAGCAACAGTGCGTCAGGAAGAGCGTCGAGTATTGCTGCGAGGCGAGCAGCGCCTCGGGATGGCCTGCTGCTCACGACGAGCTTCCTCCCTGACCACGACTACCGGCATGTCACGGGAGGAGTCTAAGGGCACCTCCCCCCGGCGGGGCGGCGGATGCGGTGCCCGAGTCGGGCATATCCCGCATCCCGACCGCATCTTCCCTGGTCAAGAACGCGCACTCGGAAGCAGAGGTTCCAAGTCGTTCCACCGGCTGATCTCGCACCCGTTGCTGCGGTCGAACCGGGCGTCCACCTCGCGTCCGTGCCAGGTTCCGGTGACCTTGGCGGTCGCCGGACCACCGTCCTGGAAGGTGCAGATCTGCCGCTTGGAGACCGGTGCGAAGGGGTCTTTGCGTTCCTTGGCGAGTTCGGCGAGCCGCTCGCACGCCTTGGCCGCCTGCGGGTGCGTACCGCTCGGCGGTTCGCACTCCAGTAGGTACTCCCCGTCGGCGCGCGGATTGCCGGTGGAGGACACGCTGACGGTGAGCCGGTCGGGTGGCGCGAGCAGGCCCAGGGGCAGCGGCGGCAGCGGCCCGGCGGCCGCGGCGGCCAGGGCGGAGGTGGTGACGGCGAAGGCGGCGAGACGCAGCATGGGGCACTCCAGGTCGTCCGTACGTCGTACGCCTGCCCAACGACGCGCCCGCCCCGATGTTCCGTGGTCAATGCGTGCTCTTAAGGCTTTGCCCTGGGGGCTTCCCGCCTAGTACCGTAAGAGCGGATTGGTGAGCGGCCCTGCGCCTGTGTCATCATCTGCACGCACCTTCGTACGCGGGGGTGTGCTGGAGGCGTCGCCTAGTCCGGTCTATGGCGCCGCACTGCTAATGCGGTTTGGGGCTTACCCCCCATCGAGGGTTCAAATCCCTCCGCCTCCGCACCTCACCGAAGCCCCGGTCCTCTTGGACCGGGGCTTCGGTGCGTTCCGGGCGCGGAAGGCGGCGCAGACCCTCGGGGTCCGGGCGCGGAAGCCCGGGGGACACCGGCCCACACCCGTCGAGGAATCACCCGTTCCAGGGCGTTTCCGCAGGTCAGAGGCCATGTGGCTAATGGATTTCGCGTCCCGCCGAGGTCCATGTATTGTTGTTCTCGCAAGGCCAACGGGGCGCAAAACCCCGGGAAGCACAAGCACTCGTAGCTTAACGGATAGAGCATCTGACTACGGATCAGAAGGTTGCAGGTTCGAATCCTGCCGAGTGCACAGCCCAAGAGGCCCCCTGGAGAAATCCAGGGGGCCTCTTGCGTTGAACATGTTGGTGAGCCTGTCAACGGAAGTGAGGGGGGCCCTCATGGGTCTGTTCGGGAACGCGCACACGGTCGACCCCGTGTCGGCGCAGCGGGACTACGCGCGGCTGCTGGGGCACGGGGAGCAGGTGCACGCCGCGTACTTGTTGATACGCGACACGATCCTCTTCACCGACCGGCGGCTCGTGCTGGTCGACAAGCAGGGGATCACGGGCAAGAAGGTGGAGTACCACTCGGTGCCCTACCGCAGCATCACGCACTTCTCCGTGGAGACGGCCGGGCACTTCGATCTGGACGCCGAGCTGAAGATCTGGATCTCGGGCACCGCGGCGCCGCTCCAGAAGACCTTCACCAAGGGTGTCGACATCTATGAGGTCCAGGCGATCCTGACGCAGTTCGTCGCTCGCTAGCGGGGGCGGGCCGAATGAAATTTGGCCCGATGCTGGTATTGCAGGATGGGGTACCGTCTCGGTGAGGGTCGCCGGAGTCGCCGGGACCCGCGGGACACCGGCGGGGCGGTAGGCACACGTGGACGACATCGACCGGGCGTTGATCTTGCGACTGCAGGAGGACGCCGGACAGTCCTACGCCGCCCTCGGCGCGGCCGTCGGGCTCTCCGCCGGGGCCACCCACGAACGGGTGCGCAAGCTGCGCGAGCGCGGGGTCATCCGGCGGACCACCATCGACGTGGACCCCGCGGCCGTCGGCAGCGGGGTCCTCGCCTACGTCCACGTCGACTCCACCGCCTGGATGGGGGAGTCCGCGGCCGCCTTCGCGGCGATCCCGGAGATCCAGGAGGCCCACATCATCGCGGGCACCGCCTCGGTCCTGGTCAAGGTCCGCACGGCCACGACCGAGCGGCTCCAGGACGTCCTGCGCAGGCTCTACGCCATCGAGGGCGTCAGCGGCACCCAGGCGACCGTGGTCCTGGAGACCTTCTTCGAGCGGCCGCTCCCGCTGTGACCTGGCGGTGCACCGGCATGGGGTGGAGCGGCGGGCAGCCCTCGATCGGCTGGTACGCCGAGGGCCGCGGCCCGGGGCCCGGGGCCGATGGGCGCAGGAGCGTGCTCGCCTACGGGCAGCGCCTGTCCTTTGTCGCCCGGGGCGAGCGGCGCTGCCTGGGCGTGCGCCGGGCGGGGAAGCGGACGCCCTGTCCCACCGCCGCCACCGTCTCCGAGCGCGCGGGCAACGCCCAGTGCCCCGAGTGCGCCAGGCTGGACCGGTCCTTCTCGGTGGCCGCCGACACCAACGTCGCGGATCCGCGCACCTACCGCGTCTACCTCGCCTGGTTCGGGCCCGGCCTGGTCAAGGTCGGCATCACCGCCGAGGAGCGCGGTCCGGACCGGTTGCGCGAGCAGGGCGCGGTGACCTGGAGCTGGCTCGGGCGCGGACCGTTGATGGCGGCCCGGCGCACCGAGGAGCTGCTGCGGGCCGCCCTCGGGGTGCCCGACCGGATCGCCTACGCCCGCAAGCGCGCCGTACGGGCGCAGCTGCCGCCCGCCGAGGAGCGGGCCCGGGAGGTGGCCGACCTGCACGCGCGGGCCGGCGCGCTCGCCGACTGGCCCGAATCGCTGGAGCGCACGCGGTGCGAGGTCGCCGACCACGCCGGGCTGTTCCGGCTGGACGCCCTGCCGGTGCCCGCGCGGGTGATCACCGGGATGATCCCCGGCGGATCCGTCGAAGGACTGCTGGTGGGCGCGGCCGGGCCGGACCTGCACTTCGCGGACGGGCTCGTGGTCGACACCCGGCTGCTGGCCGGCTGGGCGCTCGCCGCCCCGGAGGGGCCGCACCCGCCCGTGCCCGCGCCGTGGACGGACCTGGCGCCCCCGCCCGCCGCCGAGCAGGACGGGCTCTTCTGACCCCCGGCATGGACACGCGAGGGGGTCGCCGCCGAAGGTGGGTGCCATGAGCAACCAGTTGAGCGGCGCGGCGGCCGCGCCCGGTACGACCGGCGCGGTCCGTGCCTTCCGGGAGCGGCTCGGGCTCCCCGGGCTGATCGACGTCCACACGCACTTCATGCCCGAACGCGTGCTGGCCAAGGTGTGGGACTACTTCGACGCCGTCGGCCCGCTGACCGGCACGCGGTGGCCCATCACCTACCGGCACGAGGAGCAGCACCGGGTGGCCCTGCTGCGGGAGTTCGGCGTCCGGGCCTTCACGGCGATGCTGTACCCGCACAAGCCCGCCATGGCCGCCTGGCTCAACTCCTGGTCCGCGGAGTTCGCGGCCCGCACCCCCGACTGCCTGCACACCGCGACCTTCTTCCCCGAGGCGGGGGCCGGGGGATACGTGCGCCGGGCGGTGGAGGGCGGCGCCCGCGTCTTCAAGGCACACCTCCAGGTCGGCGCGTACGACCCGAACGACGAGCTGCTCGACCCCGTCTGGGGACTGCTCGCCGAAGCCGGTGTCCCCACGGTGATCCACTGCGGGTCCATGCCCACCCCGGCCAAGTTCACCGGGCCCGAGCCGATGGCCCGGCTGCTCGCCCGGCACCCCCGGCTGCCCCTGGTCATCGCGCACATGGGGATGCCGGAGTACACCGAGTTCCTCGACCTCGCCGACCGCCACCCCGAGGTCCGCTTCGACACCACCATGGCCTTCACCGACTTCTCCGAGCGGATGAGCCCCTTCCCGGACCGGGAACTCGGGCGGCTCGCGGCGCTCGGCGACCGGATCCTGCTCGGCACCGACTTCCCGAACATCCCCTACCCCTACGAACACCAGCTGGCCGCCCTCGAAGGGCTCGGCCTCGGGGACGACTGGCTGCGCGCCGTCTGCCACGACAACGCCGCCCGGCTCTTCGACCTGCCGTAGGGCGCCGCGACCGCGCCGGGGATTCTCAGGAGAATCACAGAAAGGGCCAAGGGGGCTTTCACCGGCGCAGGCGAGCGTGGGCGCCATGACTGCGACGACCACTTCCCACGCGTCCACGTCCACCAGCAACCCCATGGCCCTCGTCCGGCCCGATGGCGGCCCGTGCCGGGTCCTCGTCGTGGACGACGAGGCATCGCTGTCCGAGCTGCTGTCCATGGCCCTGCGCTACGAGGGGTGCGAGGTCCGCAGCGCGGGTGACGGCGCGGGCGCGGTGCGGACCGCGGCGGAGTTCCATCCCGACGTGGTCGTCCTCGACATCATGCTCCCGGACATGGACGGGCTGGCCGTCCTCGGCCAGCTGCGCCGCCGGCTCCCGCAGGTCCCGGTGCTCTTCCTCACCGCGAAGGACTCGGTCGAGGACCGCATCGCCGGTCTGACGGCGGGCGGCGACGACTACGTCACCAAGCCGTTCAGCCTGGAAGAGGTGGTGGCCCGGCTGCGCGGTCTGGTCCGCCGCTCCGGCGCGGCCCAGGCCGCGCGCGGCGAGTCCGTCCTGGCCGTGGGCGACCTGCGGCTCGACGAGGACAGCCACGAGGTGAGCCGGGGCGGTCGGGAGATCCACCTGACCGCCACCGAGTTCGAGCTGCTGCGCTACCTCATGCGCAACCCGCGCCGGGTGCTCAGCAAGGCGCAGATCCTGGACCGCGTGTGGTCCTACGACTTCGGCGGCCAGGCCAACGTGGTCGAGCTGTACATCTCCTACCTGCGGCGCAAGCTGGAGAGCGGCCCCGGCCTCCCCCCGCTGATCCACACCCGGCGCGGCGCCGGATACCTGATCAAGCCGAGCGAGTAGTGGCGTTCCGGATCCCCGGTCGGCGGCCCTGGTCCCTGCGGACCCGGCTCGTCGTCTCGGCCGTGCTGCTCATCGCGGTGGTGGGCGCGGCCATCGGTACCGTCACCATCCTGGTCCTGCGCTCCTACCTCGTGGGTCAGCTCGACCGTCAGCTCACCACCTCCGTGAACATGGCCTCCCGGGGACCCGGAGCCGAGAAGTCGACCCGGGACACCCTCGCCTTCGTCCTGGGACCCGGCAGCCCCTTCGGGGCGGCCGG
The DNA here is from genome assembly GCF_042730635.1 of Streptomyces sp. NPDC059917. Lineage (NCBI taxonomy): Bacteria > Bacillati > Actinomycetota > Actinomycetes > Kitasatosporales > Streptomycetaceae > Streptomyces > Streptomyces sp. NPDC059917. The sequence goes on along the minus strand of NZ_JBHWLC010000007.1, from coordinate 4,261 downwards.
AGTGCGCCTCGACTCGGACGGCAAGGTCATCGCGGCGGCCCGCAGCGTGCCCGCCGACGGGCCCGCCCCCGACCACCGCCAGGTGCTCACCGATCCCCAGATCAAGGCCCTGCTGGCCGCCGCGGGGAAGGCCCGTGCGGGCGAGGAACGGCCCGTCGACGTACGCCTGCACGGCCTGGGCAACTACCGCGTGCTCACCGCCGCCGACGGCGGTCTCGTGCTGGGCTTCCCGCTCGACGGCGTCGATTCCACCGTGAACACCCTGATCGGCGTGGAGGTCTGCGTCACCCTCGCCGGTCTGATCGCCGCCTCTCTCGCCGGGCAGGCGTTGGTCGCCGTGGCCCTGCGGCCGTTGCGCCGGGTGGCCGCCACCGCGACCCGGGTCTCCGAACTGCGCCTGCACAGCGGTGAGCCCGCCCTCGACGAGCGGGTCCCGGACGCGGAGGCGGACCCCCGGACCGAGGTCGGCCAGGTCGGCGCCGCCCTCAACCGGATGCTCGGCCACGTCTCCGCCGCCCTCACCGCCCGCCAACAGAGCGAGACCCGCGTCCGGCAGTTCGTCGCCGACGCGAGCCATGAACTGCGCACACCGCTGGCCTCCATCCGCGGGTACGCCGAACTCACCCGCCGGGGCCGCGAGGAACCGGGACCCGACACCCGGCACGCCCTGGGCCGGATCGAGTCCGAGGCGACCCGGATGACCGGGCTGGTCGAGGACCTGCTGCTGCTGGCCCGGCTGGACGCGGGCCGCCCCTTGTCCTACGCCGCCACCGACCTGGCACCCCTGGTCGTGGACGCCGTCAGCGACGCCCGCGCGGCCGGACCCGCACACCACTGGAGACTGGAGCTGCCGGCGGAGGCGGCCCCGGTGGCCGCCGATCCGGCCCGGATCCAGCAGGTCCTGGTGAACCTGCTGGCCAATGCCCGCACCCACACCCCGCCCGGCACCACCGTCACCGCCCGTGTTTCACGTGAAACAACCTCCGTCCGCGTCGAGATCGAGGACAACGGCCCCGGCATCCCGAGCGAACTGCTCCCCCACGTCTTCGAGCGCTTCGCGCGCGGCGACGCCTCCCGCTCCCGCCACGCGGGCTCCACCGGGCTCGGGCTCGCCATCGTGCAGGCCGTCGTCTCGGCCCACGGCGGGACGGTCGGCGTCCACAGCGCGCCCGGACGGACCCGCTTCGAGGTCCGCCTCCCCCTGCACACCGAGCCCGGACGACCGGCGGCCACGGGAGCGGAGGCCGGCCACACGGAGGCGGGTCACCCGCACGACGGCCACTCACAGACGGGCCACAGGCTCACCACACAGCCGTGACAGCCCGCCCCGCGAGAGTCGGTGCATGCCAACCGACCTCTTCCCCGGGACGGGGACCCTGCCCGCCCGGGCGCCGCTCGCCCCCGTGCCCGGCGCGCCCGTACTCGACGTGGTCATCCCGGTCTTCAACGAGGAGAAGGACCTCGGCCCCTGCGTGCGCTGGCTCCACGAGCACCTGACGCGCACCTTCCCCTACGCCTTCCGCATCACCATCGCCGACAACGCCAGCACCGACGGCACCCCCGAGGTCGCGGACGCCCTGGCCCGGGCCGTCGCCGGGGTCCGCAGCACCCGGCTGGAGGAGAAGGGCCGCGGCAGGGCCCTGCGCACGGTCTGGTCCGCCTCCGACGCCCCGGTCCTCGCCTACATGGACGTGGACCTCTCCACCGACCTCAACGCGCTGCTCCCGCTGGTCGCCCCGCTGATCTCCGGGCACTCCGACCTCGCGATCGGGACCCGGCTCGCCCGCTCCTCGCGGGTGGTGCGCGGCGCCAAGCGCGAGTTCGTCTCCCGCGCCTACAACCTGATCCTGCGCTCCTCGCTCTCCGCCCGCTTCAGCGACGCCCAGTGCGGTTTCAAGGCGATCCGGCGCGACGTCGCCGAGCGACTGCTGCCCCTGGTGGAGGACTCCGGCTGGTTCTTCGACACCGAACTGCTCGTCCTCGCCGAACGCGCCGGGCTGCGCATCCACGAGGTGCCGGTCGACTGGGTGGACGACCCGGACTCCACGGTCCACATCGTCCGCACCGCCACCGAGGACCTCAAAGGGGTCTGGCGGGTGGGCCGGGCCCTCGCGGTCGGCGCCCTCCCCCTCGACCGGATCGCCCGCCCCTTCGGCGACGACCCGCGCGACCGCGCGATCGGCGGCGTCCCCCGGGGCCTGGCCCGCCAGCTCATGGGCTTCTGCGCGGTCGGCCTCCTGAGCACTCTGCTCTACCTGGCGCTCTACTCCGCCTTCCGCACGGGCGTCGGACCCCAGCTCGCCAACGGCGCGGCCCTGCTGCTCTCCGCCGTCGCCAACACCGCCGCGAACCGCCGACTGACCTTCGGCGTCCGCGGCCGGGACCGGGCCGTGCGCCACCAGGCCCAGGGCCTGGTGGTCTTCGCCATCGGGCTGGCCCTGACCAGCGGCTCCCTGGCCGCCCTCGGCGCGGCCACCACGACTCCCGCGCACGGCACCGAGCTGGCCGTCCTGGTGACCGCCAACCTCGCCGCGACCGTACTGCGCTTCCTGCTCCTGCGCGCCTGGGTCTTCCCGGACCGCTCCGCCCCTGTGAAGGACACCCTCCGATGACCAAGGACGACCTCCGATGACCGCGGCCGTGCCCCTGCTGGACTCACCCTTCCCCGAACGCCCCGCGGCGGCCGCGATCCCGTTGCGGCCCCGCTGGGAGCGCCCCGCCTTCCTCGCGCTCCTGCTCGTCACCGCCGTCCTCATGCTGTGGGACCTGGGCGCCTCCGGCTACGCCAACTCCTTCTACTCCGCCGCCGTCCAGGCGGGCAGCGAGAGCTGGAAGGCCTTCTTCTTCGGTTCCTCCGACGCGGGGAACTCCATCACTGTCGACAAGCCCCCGGCGGCCCTGTGGCCGATGGCCCTGTCCGTCCGGCTCTTCGGCCTCGGCAGCTGGCAGATCCTGGTCCCGCAGGCCCTCATGGGAGTCGGCACCACCGCCGTCCTCTACTCCGCCGTACGCCGCCAGTTCGGCCCGGTGGCCGGGCTGCTGAGCGGCTCGGTCTTCGCGCTCACCCCGGTGGCCGCGCTGATGTTCCGCTTCAACAACCCGGACGCGCTGCTGGCCCTGCTGATGACCGTCACCGTCTACTGCGTCCTGCGCGCCCTGGACGGCGCCCACACCAGGTGGCTGGTCTGGGCCGGTGTCGCGGTCGGCTTCGCCTTCCTCACCAAGACCCTCCAGGCGTTCGTGGTCCTGCCGCCGCTCGCCCTGCTCTACGCCGTCTGCGCGCCCACCCGGCTGCGCCGCCGACTCGGCCAACTCGGCCTCGCCGCGCTCGCCATGGTGGTCGCCGGAGGCTGGTGGGTGGCCGTCGTCGAGCTGTGGCCGGCGTCCTCGCGCCCGTACATCGGCGGTTCGCAGAACAACTCCTTCCTGGAACTCACCCTCGGCTACAACGGACTCGGCCGGATCAACGGCGACGAGACCGGCAGCGTCGGTGGCGGCGCGCGGGCCGGTGGCGGCCCGGGCGGCGGCGGGGGCGGTGGCTGGGGCGAGACCGGCATCGATCGGCTCTTCTCGGCCAACATCGGCGGCCAGATCTCCTGGCTGCTGCCCGCGGCCCTGGTGCTGCTCGTCGCCGGACTGGTGATCACCTGGCGCGCCCGGCGGACCACCGACTCCCTGGAGGGGATGGCCCGGGCGGCCTTCCTGGCCTGGGGCGGCTCCCTGCTGATCACCGCGCTCGTCTTCAGCTACATGCAGGGCATCTTCCACGAGTACTACACCGTGGCGCTGGCGCCGTACGTGGCCGCGCTGACCGGCATGGGCGTGGCCGTGCTGTGGGAGGAGCGGGGCGGCCGGGCCGCCGGCATCACCCTCTCCGGCGTCCTCGCCCTGACCGCGGTGTGGTCCTACGTCCTGCTCGGCCGGGCCGAGGGCTATCTGCCCTGGCTGCGCTGGACGGTGCTGGTGGCCGGGCTCCTCGCGGCCGCGGCGCTGCTGGTGGGTGCCCGGCTCGGCCGCCGGGCCGTGCTGATCGCGGCCGGGGTGGGCGTCGCCGCCGTACTGGCCGGGCCCCTGGCCTACACCGTGGACACGGTGGCCACGGCGCACACGGGCTCGATCGTCACGGCCGGTCCCGCGGTCGCGGGCGGCCGGGGGCCGGGCGGCGGCATGGGCCCGCGCTTCGCCGGGGCGGAAGGCGGTCCCGGCCGGGGCGGCTTCCCGCCGGGCGCCGGGCCGCAGGGCGCGGGCCGGGGTACCGCTG